>NZ_JAEKFM010000001.1:0-2481 GCF_016650565.1 Bacillus sp. TH50
AAAAAGCGAGTAAGGATATTAAAAAAGGTACACCTATTTCTTGGGATTTAATTGGATACTGAGGAAATTAGAGCGTTTATAGAGGGATTTATAACAAAAATACTATTTTAGTAGAGAATAAATTTTAAAGGCCCTGTTTTTAGACAGGGCCTTTAAAAAGGGACATTTAATAACTGAAGGTACCTTTATATTACTATTATTGGAATATGGATACCATATGTTGGATGTTGAGAAATAAAAAATTCATTCGGCACAACAAAGCAGTCAGCGAAGTTAGCTAACCACTTGTTGCACAAAAGGAAATTAGGCCCTGCAAGTAATAGATGTGTAACCTAAAGTTACATTTATAGTGTAAACAAGATTGCATATGGTATACGAAATTGTATGTAATAAAAATTTCATTTTGTAGAAATAAAAAAGGCAATCGTCGCCGAATCGCCTTTTGATAAAACAGAGCACTTTCAAACATAATGTATTCGAAGTCTTACGATATGTGTAAATAAAGGAGCAGCTAGTAAAAGCTAACTGCTCAATACAGAAAAGAGAAGAACTACAGGGACGGTTAAATGAGTTCTGGCTTTCGCCTATCTTTATTATTGACGGAATGTTTAGTTTTATGTTGATAAACCTAAAAAGAGCACATTTAAAAAGTACTCTTTAAGGAAAAAGTGAGATATCTCGAAGTAAATTAGGTTTTTTTACTTGGAAATAATATATGACTAATTCATCATAATGTTACTTCTTATATATCGAGTAACTATAATTGCTTATTCAGCAGAGAATCTGTTTGGTACATTATTATGTGCTGGGCCAATTAGTGTTTTAACACTGCAAATCTTTCAAAATATTGGTATGATTGTTGGGGTAATGCCGGTAAAAGGAATCGCACTTCCTTTTTTTATATGGAGGGAGTTCGCTATTTTCAAATATGATACTGATGGGGTTTATTTTATCGGTGCATAAAAATTATAAAAAATTCATGTTTCAAGTTAATTAAAAGTTAAGAATGTGTCTAGGTATGTTTTTGCAAAGGTTAATTTCTGAAAACGAAAAGAAATAAGATATAGTCCGGCTAGAAAACTAGAGGACACCAATTCATTAAAGCAGCAATTAAAGCTGTTTTAGGAATAGGTGTCTTTTTTTATTTTGAAAAGGAAGATGGGGAAATGAGGTGTTAAGAGGTTAATTACGTGAATGGAAAAAGTAATCAAAACAAGCTAAAAAGAAAAATAAGTAAAAACGAAAAGAGAAATTAAGCACTCGTGAAATTGAAGATTTAATGGGATGCACAGACCTTGTTATGAACATAGAACTTGGAGTGTTAAGACAAAAGTGAAAAAGCGTTTGGAAGTAACCGTGCTATTCGTAAAGGGACTATTTTCTTCTTCATGGGTAATAAGTTACTTTCACTTTTAGAAAATGCAGGACGCATGGGAATTCCACACCCGCAAGCTTTAACAAATGCAGTTAATATTTTGGGTGGTAAGAGCAATAAGACAAACTCTGAATATACTAATAAAAAAGGAGATGTAGAGTAATGGCTAAATATAGTTTACATGGTGGTCACAATAGTATTGTACAAGGTGCTAATTGGGGTAGTAGAAAAGAGCATGTCATGGATCGTCAGGTTAAGGATGCGATTGCAACTAAATTGAGAGCTTTAGGACACACAGTATATGATGATACAGACGAAATAGGCTCAACTCAAGCGCAAAACTTATCAAATATTGTTCGTAATTGTAACTCTCATTCAGTTGACTTTGTAATCTCATTTCATTTGAACTCTTATAATGGCACAGCAAATGGTGTGGAAGTGTGCTACTATGACCAACAATCGTTGGCAGCAAAAGTATCGGCACAACTTTCAAAAGATATAGGTTGGTCTAATCGTGGTGCTAAGGAACGCAAGGAACTTTATGTTCTAGCTAATACAAAGGCACCAGCAATTTTAATTGAACTTGGATTTATCGATAATGATGCAGACATGGCTAAATGGAATGTTGATAACATCGCTAACTCAATTGTGTATGCTCTTACAGGACAAACTGGAGACGGTGCAGTTCAATTGCTCAAAGTACAAACTGGAGGTGTAGGATTCAGTAATTTACAAGTCTTATCCCAAGCGATGGTTGACGCGGGTATTGACGGACAAATTGTTATTCAGAAAGACGGTATTGGATATGCTGTTACAAATGGATACCCATCCGGAAATATCGATAAGTTTACGGCTTGGTTAGACGAGCGCAAGTGGTATTATTTTTATGTGAAATAAAACATAAGAATTGTTTGGTGAATAAAAACAGTAGGTATCAGATTCTATAGGTAGATGCTTATATCTTGAATTCCATATTTATAGATGTTAGTGTGAATATACACCGTTTCTTATTTATTTATGAACATTATCTGTAGAACGAATAGATTAATTTGAAAAAATCCCCTTGTGCACCTATATGCAGAAGGGGATTTTTATTTTAATGAAGG
>NZ_JAEKFM010000002.1:0-2054 GCF_016650565.1 Bacillus sp. TH50
GAACTTTTGTAAAGTGCTCTTTTTAAGATGTGCATTAGGACTTGAAAGAGGCACCAATGACAATTTAAAAGGAGATATTTCTATACAACATATGGAGGTGCAATGGAAAGGTGACGATAAAAAGAAAAAGAGCAGTTAGAATAAACTAACTGCTCAGCTCCAGGGGGATTTGAGACTTGGTTATTTATAGTTTTGCCAGAACTTTGGGGTAGTATTTAATAGTAGATGTAAATGATACATTTTTAGAAAAAATCAAAAGGTATACGTAAATTTTGAAGTGTACCAGAAATATTTTTTATACCTTTTGAAAAGGGGATTTTAGTAGCTTAGTTATACTCCCAAAAAGTGTACCTTTTGAAGTGTTAGAATACTCCGGAAGAAATAAATAATTCTAATCATAAAGGGTAGTTAATATTAATTTGTTTTTGGCAGAGGTTTTGATAATTATAAATTCAACTTTTCTATTTTTGGGACGTTTCATTTACAGAAGATAGATAATAACATAATTTTCTCAATAAGGAATTTTCTGCTTTTAATATAATTTTTTCACAATTCATGGTATATCTGTATTAAGGGGACCTTTTCGGTTGATTAGGGAGAAAGATTATAAAAATGATATGGGAGGAACAAAAAATGTCATTGAAAAAGAAATTAGGTGTTGGAGTGGTTTCAGCCGCTCTTGGCTTATCTTTAATTGGTGGGGGAACATATGCATATTTTAGCGATCAAGTGGTGACAAATAATTCATTTGCTACAGGTACGTTGGATTTAGCTATGCAACCAACTACTTCACTTAACTTAGAAAATTTAAAACCTGGGGACAAAATATTAAAGAAATTCAATTTAACAAATAGTGGTACATTAGATATTAAAGATATCATGATGAAAATAGACTATACTGTAAACGATTTAAAACAAAATAACACTACAGAAGATTTAGGTAAACATATTAAAGTACAATTTCTTTGGGATTGGGATCCTGCAAAAAGCCCTGTATACGAAACAACTCTTGCAGAACTAAAATCACAAAGCCCAGAGATTGCCTCCAAAAAAGTATTTCATTCTAAGTGGACTGAAACAGGAGGATTAAAACCTAGGAAAATGGATTGGTTTTGGATAAAGTTTATATTTGAAGACAACGGAACAGATCAAAACGTGTTCCAAGGGGATAGTATTGCGCTAAAAATGGAGTTCCAAGCCAATCAAACAGATGGACAAGAAAGATAAATTTAAGAGCATAATACTGGTAAAAAGTAAAACTGAGCTTATGCCTTTTAATAATTTAAAAGAATGATTACAACATATCTATACCAAAAGCCATTGATATCAGCATTTGCGCATGATATTAATGGCTTTTGTAAGTTTAACATTTTGAATGTTTTGTAAAACTAACATTTAATTTATAAATAGAAGAAAAAAATAGCCAAAAGTCGTAGAACGTTTAAGAGAGTAAATAACGACTCTCTTTTTTTGGTTTTGTATTTTTAAGGGTATCCATATACATCGAATAAGGAAATCCCCACGCTGCAATCAAGCTAAGAAAAGCATAAATCCCCAAATAGTAAAATTGAGATCCCAAGAGTAAAAATCATTGTTTCTCGGTAGCATAAAACCTTAGTATGTTAGCGATGTGATGCTAACCCAAATTTGAACCCTATTCCTCAATGAATCAAACAATTTAACATGGTAAAAGTATATTTGGATGAGAGTCCAATACTTACTATTGAAATTGTGAGGGTTCATGTTGGAAGAAGGCACTTTAGGGTGTCTTTTCTTTATGAAAAAAATCCCCGCACAATGTACAGGGATAAAAAATTATAAGTCATGGTGGGACAGTTCCTGTTTTAGTTAATCAGATAGTTTCTATTAAAAATAAAAACAAGATGTAATGCTTTGAAAAAAACTATGTACTAGAACTGGTACTCTGTCGGTAAGCCATGAAAGAGGTACTTATATTATTTGTTTTGTAAATTATCTTGAATTTGTTGTTCCATATTTACTAGTGATGTTTTTAGGGAATTACTAAGCTTTTTAACAAATTTAAGAACAAGAAG